>NZ_JBSFWR010000004.1:0-9682 GCF_053594915.1 Kitasatospora sp. NPDC002543
ACAACCGCTCACCCGCAGGCGACTTGACCTGCCCCACCCTCGCCACACCACGACCAACGAGGCATGGACCACAAAGTCACCGGCATTGGCCCTAGGAGTCCTCCGGGGCGCGGCGGCTGACGGCACGACGGCCGGGGCCGCATGGGCCGGAGGACCGGGGGAGGCGTGGAGCGAGTCCCCCCGGACTCGCTCCACGCCGCCTCGTCGCGCGGCTTCGGCGCTGCCGCTCCCCCCGACACCCCGGCAAACCCGCCGTTCCCCCCTGAGCCACACCCTCCGGCGAGAGCGGTCCGCACAGGCCCCGGCGAGCCCCCACCTCCGGGGACGTCGTTGATCTCAAACTAACAAACCGCGTGGTTGGTTTGTCAATAGTGGAATCCACGAAACATCCACATCGTGATGGAGGGCTCCACGGGGCCCGGAAAGGCCCGGGACCAGGGCTTTGCGTTCCCGTCAGGCCGGTGGCGGCCCGATTCGCCCGCACAGGACGGGCGGCGGCGGACGGTGGGCGCGGGATCGGAATCCGACATTCCGAGCATGATGGCAGTACGCAGTGACACCGGACGGGCGCCCAGCGCAGCCGACGGGGCCCGCGCGGCGGACGGCACTCAGCGCAACTGACGGGCGCCCAGCGCAGCCGACGGCGCTCAGCGCGGGCGGAGGAAGGAGGGATCGGGAGCGGGCCGGCGCTCAGCGCAGCAGCCGGCGTTCCTTCGCCACCGCCACCGCACCCGCCCGGGTGTCCACGCCCAACTTGTCGTAGATCCGGCCGAGGTGCGTCTTCACCGTGGCCTCGCTGATGAACAGGGCCCGGGCGATCTCCCGGTTGCCCAGCCCCTGCGCCAGCTGTTCGAGGATGTCCTGCTCGCGCTCGGTGAGCTGCGGCGCGGGCGACCGCATCTGCGCCATCACCCTGGAGGCGACCGGCGGCGAGAGCACCGTGCGGCCCTGGGCGGCCGCGTGCACGGCGGCGAACAGCTCCTCGGGCCGCTCGGCCTTCAGCAGGTAGCCGGTGGCGCCGGCGGCGATGGCCCGGGTGATGTCGGCGTCGGTGTCGTAGGTGGTCAGCACCAGGACGTGCGGCCCGCCCGGGTCGGCGGTGATCCGCCGGGTGGCCTCCACCCCGTCGATGCCGTCGCCGAGTTGGAGGTCCATCAGCACGACCTGCGGCACCAGCCGGGCGGCCAGGGCGACGGCCTCCTCACCGGTGCTGGCCTCGCCGACCACCTCGATGTCGCCGGCGCTCGCCAGCAGCGCCAGCAGTCCGGCACGCACCACCGCGTGGTCGTCGCACACCAGCAGCCGGACGGGGGCGGGCCGGACGGGAGTCGTGCTCATCGGTTCTCCAGGGGGATCGCTGCGGAGACGACGGTGCCCTCGCCGGGCGTGCTCTCCACGGTCAGCCTGCCACCCAGCTGCCGCAGCCGGGCACGCATCGCCGGCAGGCCGTAGCCGCGCCCGCCGCCGGGGCCGGCCGCGTCCGGCTCGAAGCCCTGCCCGTCGTCGGCGACGTCCAGCACGGCCTGGTCGCCGAGGAAGGACAGCGTGATCGCGGCGGCCGACGCCCCGGCGTGCTCGCGGACGTTGGCCAGCGCGCCCTGGGCGATCCGCAGCAGGGCGGCCTGCGCGGCGGCGGGCAGCGGGACCGGCGTGCCGTCCAGGTGGAAGCGGACCGGCAGCCCGCTCTCGGCGGACTCCCGCTCGGCCAGCGCCCGCAGCGCCCGGTCGAGGGTACGGCCGTCGGACAGTTCCGCCGGGGCGAGGTCGTGGACGAAACGGCGGGCCTCGGCCAGGTTCCGGGCGGCCACCTCGGCGGCCGTGCGGACGTGGGTCCGGGCCGTCGCCGGATGGGTGTCCCAGGTGCGTTCGGCGGCCTGGAGCAGCATCTGCTGGCTGGACAGGCCCTGCGCCAGGGTGTCGTGGATCTCCATGGCGAGCCGTTCGCGTTCGGCCAGGGTGCCCTCCCGCCGCTCGGTGGCGGCGAGTTCGCGGCGGGTGCGGACCAGGTCGGCGATCAGCGCGCGCTGCCGGTCGGCCTGCCGGGCCATGAAGAGGAAGACACCGGTCGCGAGGCCGGCGACCGCGGGCGGCAGCAGCACCAGGGTGGCGTCGACGCCGCCGGGCAGCCGGATCTCGGCGATCACCACCAGCAGGGTCAGCGCGCCGACCAGCGGGATGGCCGCCTTCGCGGGCAGCGCCCGGAGGGCGGTGTAGATCAGCGGGACGGCGCACCAGGCGAAGCTCGGCGCGAGCAGCACCAGCACCACCCAGAGCACCACCACCAGGGCCGAGGGCCACCGGCGGCGCCGGCCCCGGGCGGCCGGGCGGTGGTGGTCGAGCCAGGACCCGGCCGGCTGGGCGACGGCGAGGGCCGCGCTCAGCCCGATCACCCAGGGGGCCTGCGGGCTGCCGGAGTGGTGGCTGAGGTAGCGGTTGAGCGAGGCGGCGAGCAGCAGCAGGAAGGCGGAGTCCAGCAGCAGTGCGAGCCGGCCCGCGTCCGGATCGCCGGCGTCGCGGCCGAGGACACCGCCCCGGGCAGCACGCGCACCGGCGGCATCGGTAGGCACGTCGGCACCGCCGGCACCGGCACGTGCTCCGGCACCGGCGCGGTCCGCGGCGCGACGGCCGGCGGTCGGGCGGGGCTGCTGCACGGGTGGCTCCTGGCTGAACGGGTGGTGCGTGCGCGGTCGGCGCCGGCCCGTACCGGCCCGTCGTTCCCGCCGGCACCGACCTGCGGCGACCCCTCGATGGTGACCCGTCCGGCCCGGGGCCGCATCAGCCGATCGGTTGACGGCAGGGTCGACCATCACGCCCGCGGGCCCGCGCCGGACCGCCGATGTGGCGGGCCCTGCCCCGGCCGGAGGATCGAAGCACGCCGCCGGGCGACCCCCCGACGCCCCGGCGGCCCCCCGAACCCCCGCCCCACCCCGCAGATCCGCTGAGGAGTCGGACCATGAAGAAGACCTCCGTTCGCACCCGGGTGCTGACCGGCACCGTCGCCGCCGCCGCGCTCGCCGCCGCCACCGTCGGCGCCGTCTCGGCCAGCGCCGAGTCCACCGAGACCCCGGCCGTCCCGGCCGCGGCGAAGGCCGACACCCAGAACAAGAACCTGGCCCCGAGCAGCGGCCTGACCATCGACGCCGCCACCCGCGCCGCCCAGGCCGCCCTGGACGCGGCCACCAAGGCCGGCCAGCACGTGTCGGTCGCGGTCGTCGACCGGGACGGCGTCACCCGGGTGCTGCTGAAGGGCGACGGCGCCGGCCCGCAGGCTCCGGTCTCGGCCGAGCGCAAGGCCTTCACCGCGGTGTCCTGGAACGCCCCGACCTCGGAGCTGGCCAAGCGCCTGGCCCAGGCGCCGAACCTCAAGGACATCCCGGGCACCCTGTTCCTGGCCGGCGGTGCCCCGATCCAGTCGAAGGGCGCCCCGATCGCGGCCGTCGGCGTCGCGGGCGCGCCCAGCGGCGACCTGGACGAGCAGTTCGCGCAGGCGGGCGTCGCCGAGCTGGCGAAGTGACGGGAGCCCGGCCGGCCCGGCCCCGGGCCGGCCGGGCCACGGTCTCGTTCGGGTGAACGCCGGGAGGGTCGCCGCAGAACACGGGATGACCCTTCGAAAAGCCGGTGCCGCTGTCAGTGCCGCGTGGCAGGCTTCCCGGTATGACGGCGTGGACCCTCAACGACATCGAACGTGCGATCCGCTCCTCCTGGGGTGTCGACACCTGTGCGCCCGAGGATCTGGCCCACTGGCGTCCCGACAATCCCGCCCGCGGCCAGTGCGGGGTGACGGCGATGGTGGTGAACGACCTGCTCGGCGGCGAGCTCATGATGGGCGAGGTGTACGTCGACGGCGTGCGTACGGACCTCCACTGGTGGAACCGCTTCGCCACCGGCTTCGAGATCGACCTCACCCGCGAGCAGTTCGGGCCGGACGAACTGGTCGGTCCCGGCCGTCCGGTCGCCCGCCCGGTCCGCCCCGGCCGGCTCCAGGCCCAGTACGAGCTGCTGCGCGGCCGGGTGGCCGCCGAGCTGGAGCGCGGCGCGGCCGCCGACCGCACCCGGATTCCGACCCGCGCCGCCCGCGCCCGCGCCTGCGCGTGAGCCGCCGCCCGGTCCCCGCCGGGTATCGGGCGGGCCCGCGGACCTCCTGACGTACAGTCGGTCGCACACGAGCGACGGCGACGAGGGGAGTACGCGGATGACCGGGCGGACGATCGGATTCGTGGGGCTGGGCTCCATGGGGCGCGGCATGGCCGGGAGCCTGCTGCGGGCGGGTCACACCGTACGGGTCTGGAACCGCTCGCCCGAGCCGGTGGCCGCCCTGGTGGCCGAGGGCGCGGAGGCGGCCGGCTCGCTCGCCGAGGTGTTCGCCGCCGACACGGTGGTCTCCATGCTCGCCAACGACGCGGCGTTCGAGCAGCTGCTGCTCGACCCGGCTCTGCTGGCCGGCGCCGAGGCGACCCTGCACGTCAACATGGCCAGCGTCTCGCTCTCCCTCGCCGACCGGGCCGAGGCGCGGTACGCCGAGCACGGCATCGGCTACGTCGCCGCCCCCGTGCTCGGCCGGCCGCCGGTCGCTGCGGCGGGCCGGTTGAACATCCTGGCCGCCGGCGCGCCCGAGCTGCTGGAACGGGCCGAGCCGCTGTTCGCCGCGATGGGCGAGCGCACCTGGAACTTCGGTGCGAGCCCCCGGCAGGCCAACACGGCCAAGATCAGCACCAACTTCCTGATCGCCTGCGCGATCGAGTCGATGGCCGAGGCGTGCAGCCTGGCCGACGCGCACGGGATCCGGCCGACCGACCTGGTCGAGATGCTCACCGCCACGCTCTTCCCCGGGCCGATCCACACCGGCTACGGCTCGATGGTGGCCGAGCGCCGCTACGAGCCCGCCGGGTTCGGGCTGCCGCTCGGGCTCAAGGACGTCAATCTCGCGCTGGACGCGGGCGCCGCCCGCAACGTCCCGCTGCCGTTCGGCAGCATCCTGCGGGACGCCTTCCTGGACGCGCTGGCCCACGGCGACGGGGACAAGGACTGGGCGGCCGTGGCCGAGGTCGCCCGCCGACGGGCCGGGCTGTCCGACTGACCGCCGCCCGTGGCGGCCCCGGCACTCCGGGGCCGCCAGGGGGTCCGGCGCGGGTACCGCCCGAGTGGCCCGAGCGGCCCGAGTGGAATAACCGGTGCCCGGCGGCTGCTCACCCTGCGTTCGCACCGTACGTACGACGGGGGAGTCCTGATGGCCGATCAGTCGTCCGGCGCCGAGGCGCCGCGCCGTTTCCTGTTCCTCGACGCCAGCGCGCGCACCGACGGCAACTCGGCCCGGCTCGCCCGGCTGGCCGCCGAGGCGAGCCTGCCGGCCGGCGCCGAGCAGCGCTGGCTGCGGCTGGACGAGCACCCGCTGCCGCCCTTCCGGGATCTGCGGCACAGCGGCGACGGTGGCTACCCCGCGCCGGTCGGCCACGAGCGGACGCTGCTGGACGCCACTCTGGCGGCCACCGACCTGGTCTTCGTCGCGCCGCTGTACTGGTACTCGCTGCCCACCAGCGCCAAGCTCTACCTCGACCACTGGTCGGCCTGGTTCCGGGTGCCCGGGGTGGAGTTCCGCGAGGGGATGCGCGGCGGCACCGTCTGGGGCGTCACCGCCCTCGGCACGGAGGAGGAGAAGGCCGAGCCGCTGATCGGCACCCTCCGGCTGACCGCCGAGTACATGGGGATGCGCTGGGGCGGGGTGCTGCTCGGCAGCGGCAACCGCCCGGGCGACGTGCTGGGCGACGAGCGGGCGCTGATCGCGGCCAAGTCCTTCTTCGCGGGCTGAGCCGGGCGGGCCCGGCTGGACCCGGCGGGCCCGGCTGAGCCCGCCGCCCCCGCCGGGGGCCGTGCGGTACCGTCGTCCGGACGTGTACCCGTCACCCTTCGGTCATCCTTCGGTAAAGCACAAAAGCCCTACAAGTGGCCAGAGTTGGATGATTCGGGCAGCCTCCTCCCGTGCCCGGACCGAAGCGCGCCACCCGCCTTCCGGGCCGGTCGGATCGTTCGGTACTCTCCGTCGGACTTTCAGCTTCGCGGGGGGTTCGCGGCGTTCACGGCCGCCCCCTCGCGCCCGGGCCTCGCCCGGACACTTCCGTGAGGTCTCCCTTGTCCATACGTCGCAGTCTTGCCCTTGCCGGGGCCGCCGCGCTCGCGTCCTCGCTCGTCCTGGCCGGCGCCCAGGGCGCCATGGCCGTCGGTGTCACCGGCACCCCGTCCGCCGCCGCGTCGCCGGCCGACAAGGCGTCGCACGCGAGCCTCGACCTCTCGCTGAACGGCGTGCCCGGCACCTTCATCGCCGGCGGTGACGCCCGCGAGTTCACGTTCAGGATCGACAACCGGACGAAGCACGACTTCGTCTTCATCCCGCTGCTCAAGTTCAAGAGCAAGGCGGGCTCGCTCCAGGCGAAGGACCTCAAGGTCCAGTACCGGCTCCCCGGGGGCGAGTGGCAGACCGCCGTGGTCGCCCCCGACCAGAGCGGGGAGAAGAACGACTCCGTCCTGATGCTGCTCGGTGCCCTCGACGGCGCCGGAAACCCGACCGCCGAGGACCTGCTCGGGGTGAACCGCGGCAAGAACGTCCCGATCAAGGTCCGGGCGTCCTTCACCGACGGTGCCCCGCTCGGCCGGGCCGGCGTCGTCCCGGTCGTCTTCGCCGCCGAACTCGACGACTCCAGCCACCAGCCGGTCGACAACGGCCACCTCAGCTGCGACGGCGGCGTGGGCTTCGTCATCAAGGCGCCCGGCGGCAAGCCGACCCCGACGCCCACCTCGTCGCACACCGGCAAGCCCAGCCCGACGGCGACCCCGACCCAGACGGGCAAGCCCAGCCCGACCGCGAGCGGCTCCCCGACGGCCACCCCGACGGCCACCTCGACCGCCACGCCGACCGAGAAGCCGACCGGCACCCCGACCGAGAAGCCGACCGACAAGCCGACCGAGAAGCCGACCACCCCGGCCACCGGTGAGCCCTCCGGCTCGGCCAGCGCCCCGGCCCCGGCCGAGAGCGGCGGCGACACCGCCGGCCCGATCGATTTCCCGGTGGAGCCCCCGGTCATCACCCCGCCGCCGCTGACCCCGGCGGCCGTCGACAAGGCCAAGGCCGCCGCGGACGGCAACGACAAAGCCCTGGCCCAGACCGGTGGCGGCAGCCACACCACCGCCATCGCGGCCACCGGCGGCGCCGTCCTGGTGGCCGGTGTCGGCACCCTCATCGTGCTGCGCCGCCGCAAGTCCGCCCAGCAGGGCTGACCCGTCGCACGCTGACCCGTCGCACGCCGAGCCGTCGCACGCCGAGCCGTCGCACGCCGAGCCGTAGCGAACCTGCCGGAGCGCACCGGGCCGATCCACACCGGCCCGGTGCGCTCCGATCCTCGGCGCGCCGAGTGCCCCCGTGCCGCCCGCACCGTCCCTCCGGGACGGATCCGCGGGCGGCACGGGCGGTTCTCGTCCGTCACATAGGATGTCCGGCCGGAGGGGGGCGGAACGGCGGGGAGAGGACAGGTGCGGGTAGCACGCACGGCACAGGCCACCACCGACTACGAGGCGACGACCGGTCGGATCGCAGGTCTGCCGCTCCGTAGGCATCACGTCCTGCTGGCCGCCTGGACGGTGCTCTGGTTCTTCCTGGTCGAGCCCAGCGGCGGCTTCTCCTGGCACTACCTGCGCCAGGGCGAGCAACTGCTCTTCAGCGGCCAGGCCGACGGCGGCCTATCGCTCTACGCCCACCACCCGGAGCTCCAGATCGGCCCGGTCAGCCTGGCCGCGGCCCGGCTCACCGCCCCGTTCGCACCGCACACCGGGCAGTTGATCGCCGAGGCGGTGAGCGCCGGGCTGGGCCTGGTGATGCTGGTCGTGGTCGGCCGCACCGCGGCCCTGTACTACCTGGGCACCGGGACCAACCACCGGCGGCTCCAGCAGCGGCTGCTGATCGCGGGGCTGGCGTTCATCCCGATGTGGGTCGAGGTCTCGGTCCGCTTCGCGCACCTGGACGACGTCCTCGCACTGTTCTTCACCACCCTCGCCGCGCACGCCCTGGCCCGCGGCAAGCCCGTCCAGGTCGCGGTCTTCCTGGCGCTGGCGGTGGACTCCAAGCCCTGGGCGGTGGCCTTCGCCCCGCTGATCCTGGCGCTGCCCCGGCCGGCCTGGCTGCGCACCGCGCTCTGGTTCTGCGCCCTGGTGGCGATCGCCTGGCTGCCGTTCTACCTGGGCAACCTGGACACCATGGCGGCCGCCAAGTTCACCATCCCGAACCAGCCGGCCTCCGCGCTGCGCTGGTTCGGGGTCACCGACCCGGCCACCCCCTGGTGGGACCGGCCGACCCAGTTCGCGCTCGGCATCGGGCTCGGCTGCGTCGCCGTCTGGCGCGGCCGCTGGCCGGCCGTGGTGCTGCTGGGCGCGGACGCCCGCATCCTGCTCGACCCGAGCGTCTACACCTACTACACGGCCTCGATCCTGCTCGGCACCCTGCTCTGGGACGCGGTCGGGCAGAAGCGGCTCGTCCCGTGGTGGAGCTGGATCGCGCTGGGCGCGCTGTACGGCGGCACGCTGCTCCTCCCGTCCGACGCGGCCCGCGGCTTCGTCCGGCTCGCCTTCGTGGTGGTCTCCGCCGCGTACGTGCTGTTCTGGCCCACCCAGCGGTCCCGCCGGGGGCGGCCCGGCGCGCCGGGCGACGGCGGGGGCGTCGGCCGCCGGGGCGGCCGTCGGCGCGAGCGGGCGCTGGCCGGCGCCGGGGTCTGAGGCCGGCGCGCCCGTCCCCGCCACCGACCGTTCCGGGTCCCGCCGCTTGACCCTCACGCGACGTGAGAGCCGAGGCTTGTGGTCAGCACCAGGGAGGAACTCCGATGACCAGTGAGGGCTACTCGGTCGGTGCCGTGGCGAAGATCGCCAAGGTGACCGTCCGCACGCTGCACCACTACGACGAGGTCGGCCTGCTGTCCCCGGCCGGCCGGACCCGGACCGGCTACCGCCGGTACGCGGACGCCGACCTCGACCGGCTGCAGCAGATCCTCTTCTACCGTGAACTCGGCTTCCCCCTGGAGGAGATCGCGGCGATCCTGGACGACGACTCGGTCAGCCCGACCGAACACCTCCGGCGGCAGCACCGGCTGCTCACCGACCGGATCAGTCACCTCCAGGAACTCGCCTCAGCCGTCGAACACGCCATGGAGGCACGGAGAATGGGCATTCAGCTGACCCCGGAGGAGAAGTTCGAGATCTTCGGCGAGGGCTACCAGGAGGAATGGGAGCAGGAGGCCGAGCAGCGCTGGGGCGACACCGAGGCCTGGGCCGAGTCGCAGCGCCGCACCGGTGGCTACTCCAAGGCCGACTGGCAGCGCGTCCAGGCCGAGATGACCGCCCTCAACGGCCGCCTGGCCGAGGCGATCGCGGCCGGCGAGCCCGCCGACGGCGAGGTGGCCACCGGCCTCGCCGAGGAGCACCGGCAGCACATCTGCCAGAACTTCTACGACTGCACCTTCACCATCCACCGCGGCCTGGCCGGGCTGTACGTCTCGGACCCGCGCTGGACCGACACCTACGAGAAGGTCGCGCCGGGCCTGGCCCAGTGGCTGCACGACGCCATCCTCGCCAACGCGGACCGCCGCGAGGCCGACAACGGGCCCGGCGCCGGGCCGGAGCGCGGGGCGTAGGAAGCGCGAGGCGC